>NZ_JBICKE010000006.1:0-17564 GCF_043103865.1 Pseudomonas sp. yb_5 | reverse complement strand
AATCTGGACCAGGACGCGACCTTTGGGAGCAACTGTCTTGCTCAATTTCTAAAAGCTGGCGCGATCCCTGTGGGAGCGGCCTTGCGTCGCGATAGGGCCGCGCAGCGGCCCCAGGATCTCGGCATCATGTATAGATTGCTGGGGCCGCTTTGCGGCCCTATCGCGACGCAAGGCCGCTCCCACAGGGGTTGCTTAAGCCTCGTGGCAAACGTGGCCGTCGACCAAGGTATAACGCACCGTGGCCGATGAATGGTTGGGGCAGGCTCAAGGTTGCAGGCGATCAATGTGGAAAGGGCATGCCCGCGAACACCGGCAAGGCCGGTGCCTTGCAACGCGGTGCCTGCTTCGCGGGCTCGCCCGCTCCCACAAGGAACCGCGCAAGTACCGAGCGTTGGGGTTTCAATGGAAATCCCGACTGCGCACATCCAGCCCTTGCAACAGCGGACTCACATCCTCCAACCGCCGCGCAATCAGGTGCCGCACCCCATTCTCCTGCTCCAGCCGCCCACTGACCTTGAGCAACTGCGAACCCACCAGCGCCCGCCGCTGCCGTTCGGCCAGCGCACGCCACACCACCACGTTGACCATGCCATGTTCGTCCTCCAGGGTAACGAAGGTCACACCGCTGGCGGTTTGAGGCCGTTGCCGGCCCACCACCAGCCCGGCCACAGCAATGTTGTCGCCATGCTCCACACCCTGTAATTCACTGGAGCTGCGACACCCCAGTGCCCTCAGACGAGCGCGCAACAGGGCCAGTGGATGTGGGCCAAGCGTAGTGCCGAGGGTTTGATAATCGGCCATCAGGTCCTCGCCCACGGTTGGCACGGGCAATTGCACCGTTTCTTCAGGCAAGGCCTGCACATCAGCGAACAACGGCAGCTGCGGCTGCACCGCAGCCACCTGCCAGCGCGCCTGATGCCGATCGCTGGCCAAGGCGCGCAGCGCCCCGCCATCAGCCAGGCGGGCACGGGCCCGAGCGTCCAGGCCGGCGCGCAGGCACAGGTCTTCGACGTTGCGCCACGGCCGCTGCGCCCTCGCCTGCTGCACGCGCCTGGCATCGGCTTCGGCCAGGCCACGCACCAGCCGCAGGCCCATGCGAATGGCCAGGGTGCCTTCAGCATCAGGCTCCAGGGTGCAGTCCCAGTCGCTGTGGCAGACATCGACCGGCCGTACCTCGATACCTTGGCGGCGAGCCTCTTGCAGCAGTTGATCAGGGCTGTAGAAGCCCATCGGCCAACTGTTGACCAACGCACAGGTGAAAATCGCCGGCTCATGGCACTTCAGCCAACTGCTGGCATAGCACAGCAAGGCAAAGCTGGCCGCATGGGACTCAGGGAACCCATAACTGCCAAACCCCTTGATCTGCTCGAAGATGCGTTCGGCAAACGCCAGCGTGTAACCATTGCGCAACATGCCCTGCACCAGCCGTTCGCGATGCGGCTCCAGGCCGCCGTGGCGCTTCCAGGCTGCCATGCTGCGGCGCAACTGGTCGGCCTCGCCCGGGGTATAGTCGGCCGCGACCATCGCCAGTTCCATCACCTGCTCCTGGAACAGCGGCACGCCCAAGGTACGTTCGAACACTTCCTTCAGTTGCGGCGACGGATACGTCACCGGTTCCTGCTTCAGGCGCCGGCGCAGGTACGGGTGCACCATGTCACCCTGAATCGGCCCGGGGCGGACGATGGCGACCTCGATGACCAGGTCGTAGAACTTTTGGGGCCGCAGCCGCGGCAACATGGCCATTTGCGCGCGTGACTCGATCTGGAACACGCCCATGGTCTCGGCACGGCTGATCATGGCGTAGGTGGCCGGATCTTCGCTGGGGATGGTCGCCAGGGTCAGGTGCCGGCCACGGTGGTGTTGCAGCAGGTCGAAGCAGCGGCGCAAGGCGCTGAGCATGCCCAACGCCAGTACGTCGACCTTGAGCAGGCCGACCATGTCCAGGTCATCCTTGTCCCACTGGATCACCGTGCGCTCCGGCATCGCGGCATTCTCCACCGGCACCAGCTGGTCGAGCGGTTGCTGGGAGATGACAAAACCGCCCGGGTGCTGTGACAGGTGCCGAGGGAAGCCGATCAGTTCGCCGGCCAGCACCAGCACCCGCCGCAGCGAAGGGCTGCCCGCTTCGAAACCGGCTTCGGCCAGGCGCTGGTCATCGGGTATGCGATCGCTCCAGCGGCCACAACATTTGGCCAGGGCATCCACCTGGTCGGCGGGTAGCCCCAGCACCCGCGCCACATCCCGCACCGCACCGGCGGCATGGTAGGTGTTGACTACCGCAGTGAGCGCCGCCCGGTGCCGGCCATAGCGACGGAAAACATACTGGATCACCTCCTCGCGCCGATCGTGTTCGAAGTCCACGTCGATGTCCGGCGGCTCGTTGCGCTCGCGCGACAGGAAGCGCTCGAACAGCAGGTGGTGTTTCATGGGGTCAAGCTCGGTGATGCCCAGCACGAAGCACACCACCGAGTTGGCTGCCGACCCCCGGCCCTGGCATAGGATGCGCTGGCTGCGGGCGAAGGCGACAATGTCGTGCACCGTCAGGAAGTAGCTTTCGTAGCCCAGCTCTTCGATCAGCCCCAGCTCCTTGGCAAGCACATCCCGCACCTTGCCACTGGGCCCGCCTGGCCAGCGCAGCGGCATGCCTTGCTCGCACAATTCGCGCAGCCAGCTTGCCGGGGTATGCCCCTCGGGCACCAGTTCGCGTGGGTACTGGTAGCTCAGTTCGCTCAGGTCAAACTGGCAGCGCCGGGCAATGACCAGGGTCTCGGCCAGCAGGTCGAGCGGATACAGCTCGGCCAGTTGCGCCTGGCTGCGCAGGTGCCGTTCACCATTGGCAAACAGAAAGCGCCCGGCCTCGCTCACCTGACAATGCTGGCGGATGGCGGTCATGCAGTCCTGCAAGGCACGGCGGCCACGCACGTGCATGTGCACGTCGCCACAGGCCACGGTGCGAATGCCTACATCAGCCGCCAGCGCCCGCAACCGTTGCAGGCGCATGGCATCGTCACTGCCCCGGTGCAGGTGCACGGCCAGCCACAGGCGCTCAGCGAACACACTGCGCAGCCACGCGCCGGTAGCGGTATCGCCACTGTCAGCGGCCACCCACAGGGCCAGCAGGCCTTGGTGGTGCAGCAACAGGTCCTCACGAAACAGCTGGTACGCCCCCTTCTCTGCCCGCCGCCGGGCACGGGTGATCAGGGCGCACAGGTTCTGGTAGCCGGTCAGGTTCTCGACCAGCAGCACCAGCTTGGGCCCGTCGCACAATTGCACCTCGCTGCCAACGATCAGCCGCAACTGGTGCACCTTGGCTGCCTGCCAGGCGCGCACGATACCGGCCAACGTACATTCGTCAGTGATTGCCAAGGCCTGGTAGCCCTGCTCGCGCGCACGCCGGAACAGCTCGTCGGCGCTCGATGCACCGCGCTGGAAGCTGAAGTTGGAAAGGCAATGCAGCTCGGCATAACCCGGGGTGTTCATGCGAACCACCCCTGCAGCCAAAGCGGACCGGCCTGGCTCAGGTCGCGGTAGGCCCAGCCGCGCAGGCCGTCACGGGTTTCGATGCGGTAGTAGTCGCGACGCACATCGCCGCCATCCCACCAACCTGATTCGATGCGTTCGGCGTAGCCCTGCACCTGGTAGGCGGCGTCATCCAGCGCGATCGGTGCCGACAACAGCCACCCCGGGCGGCTGCCCGGTGCAACGGGCATGTTGCCTTGGGCCCCCTGCTCCGCCAACTGCCAGGCGCATTCGGGGCGGTGATCGGCGGCTGCACCAAGCCCCTTGACGGCCTCATCCCCCAGCCGGGCGCGCAGCCGCTCGCGCAATTGCGCCCAGGGTTGCGCCTGTTGCGCCCGCGGGTCGAACAACGCCTGATGCTGTGGCACGAAGGGTGGCAAGTCTTCGGCAACCAGCCGCAGGTTGCGCACCGGTGCGGGTATGCACAGCGGCTCAAGGCGCGCACGGGCCAGCTCGAACAGCATCGCAGCATCGCGTTCGGCCGCCAGCAGGCCCACCTTGAGCAGGGTATCCGGCCCCTCGGCGTGCTCCAGATGCAGGCGGAAGCGCTGCACGCCACAGTCTCGCCCGGCCAGAAATGCAGCAAGGTCGTTGAGCATGCGCCGCAGCGGGAACAACAGCGCCTGGTGCGACTCGACGTCGAAATTGAGTTCCAGCCGGGTTTCGAAACGGTCCGGTGGCTGGTAGAAGTCCAGCCCCAGGTTGCGCAGGCCGAGCAACTGGTCGAGGTGCAGCTGCACCTGGGCCGCAAAGCGCCTGGCCAAGGTATCGCGCGGCAAGGCCAATACCTGGCCCAGCTGGTGCAAGCCCATGCGGGCAAACGCTTCGGCCGCCTCTGCCGGCAGGCCGACGCGCGTGATGGGCATGCCAAGCAGCGCCGCTCGGGTGGCGTCGACATCGCCCACGGCCAGGCCATCGTGGCCATTGGCGAGCATGCGAGCAGCCACCGGGTTGCTGGCCAGGACAATGCGTTGGCGCAGGCCGAGTTCTGCCAATTCCTGACGCAGACGCGCCTCGAACAAAGGCCAGGGCCCGAACAGTTGCAGGCTGGAGCCCACTTCCAGCAGCAGCGCCCGTGGGTAATGCAGGCTGACCTGGGCACTGAAGCGGTAGGCCCAGGCCGCCAGCAGCTGTTGCACCTGATCGATGCGTTTGGGGTCGGCTTCGACACAGGTAAAGCCATCGGCCAGGGCACGCGCTGCGGTCAGGGTTTGCCCGGCCCGCAGGCCAAGTGCAGCGGCCGCCGGGTTGACTGCCTGCAACAGGCGACGCTGGGTCGGCCCGCCAATCAGCACCAAAGGCGTGTCAGGGTCGTCACGCTCACGCAGGACGGTGTCCAGCGCAAGCTGCGGGAGCAGGATGCAGGCCCAGAGCATGGTGCATCAGCCCCGCCCCGGGCAGGGTATTGGCAACGCTGGAGGCATGCCACCCCGGCTTTTCAGCACGCGCCATTGCGCCGGGCGTGTGTCGACTGCAATGCGCAGCGCTGCGGGTGAAGGGTTGTGCGACGCCTGCTGCGGCCTGCAGGCGAACGCCAGTGCCTGCCCGGTTTCGGCCGCTACCTGCAAGCGCCGCAGGGCGCGGTCATCGGCACGTTCCGGCCAGCACAGCACCGCCGCGCAACTGCCCGAGCGCAGGCACTGTTCGGCAGCCCACAGGGCATCGGCAGGCTCGGCATCCACCTGTACCAGCCAGCGCAGGTCCACCCCCGCTGCCTGCCAGGCCGGTGCAAAAGGGATGAAGGGTGGAGCCACCAGCACCACTCTGCTGGCTTCTGCACTCAGCCGGGCCAGGGTTGGCCACAGCAACTGCAATTCGCCACAGCCGGGGTTGGCCAGCAACAGCTCGCTCAGTGCTGCCGCCGGCCAGCCACCTTCCGGCAAACGTTCGTCGAGGGCCGCATGGCCGGTGGGCTGCAGCCCGAGTGGCCGCGCCTGGGCCTGCCGGCCGCGCCATACCCGGCGCTGCTCCAGCAGCCTGTCGAGGTCGACCACGGCGCCCATCAGTCGCGCCTCAGCAAGCCGCAGAACACGCCTTCGATGAAAAAGTCCTGTTCGGGCTGCACATCGATCGGCGCATAGGCCGGGTTGCGTGGCAACAGCCGGTAAGTGCCGCCTTGGCGTTGCAGGCGCTTGATGGTCACTTCGCCGTCCAGGCGCGCAACCACGATTTGCCCGTCGCGGGCGTCGGCCTGTTGCAGGATGCCGACCAGGTCACCGTCAAAGATGCCGTCGTCGATCATCGAGTCGCCCCGCACCTTCAGCAGGTAGTCGGGGGTACGGCGGAACAGGCTGGGGTCGAGCAGCAACTGCTCGTGGATGTCCAGGTCCGGGCCGATGGGGGCACCCGCCGCCACCTGGCCCAGCACGGGTATTTCGAGGATTTCCGGCCGGCGCAGCGGTTCGGCCAGGCGTATGCCCCGGGCCTGGTTTGGCGTGACATCGATGTAACCGGCCTGGCACAGGGCGGTGATGTGCTTGCGCGCAACGCTGCGCGAGGCAAAACCGAAGCGCGTGGCGATATCGGCCAGGCTCGGCGGCTGACCATGCTCGGCAATGCGCTCACGGATGAATTCGAAAATGGCGCGGCGTTTGGGGGTAAGAGTGTCCATGGAGCACATTTGTACTCTTTTCGGAGCACGCTGAACAGCCCCCTTCGTCGTCAGCTTTGGTTATGATCCCCTGGCTTGTGTTTTTTCATCTGGATATCCCATGCTGACCGCCCTGCTGTTCGACCTTGACGGTACCCTCACCGACACTGACACCCTGCACCTGCAGGCCTTTCGCCAACTGCTGCGTGAACACGACGGCCGCGAGCTGAGCCAGGCGCAGTTCGATGCCCAGGTCAGCGGCCGCGCCAACGGCGAGCTGTTCGCCGAGCTGTTCAGCGGCGCCAGTGTCGAACAGTGCCAGGCGTTGGCCGACCGCAAGGAAGCGCTGTTTCGCGCGATGTCGCCGTCGCTTGAACCGATGCCGGGCCTGTTGCGCCTGCTGGAGCATGCCCAGGCCCATGACATCGGCATGTGTGTGGTGACCAACGCACCGCGGCTGAACGCCGAGCACATGCTGAACGCCATGGGCCTTGGCCAGCACTTTGAACATGTGCTGGTGGCCGAAGAGCTGGCACGGCCCAAACCGGACCCGCTGCCCTACCTCACCGGCCTGCAGCGGCTGGGTGCCGAGGCCGGGCAAGCGCTGGCCTTCGAGGACTCATTGCCGGGGACGGCCGCGGCCAGTGGCGCGGGGATCTTTACCGTGGGCGTGGCCACGACGCAGACCCCGGAGCGGTTGCTGGCGGCGGGCGCCAGGCTGGTTGTCGACGATTTCAATGATGCGGCGTTGTGGGCGTTGATCGAGCGTATGGCTTCAGATAGGGGCTGTGTTCCCGAAGGCTAGGGAGTGGGAGCCGAACCTGCTGGCGCTGCAGCCGGGGTGCCGGCTGTACAGCCTGGAACGCTAAGCCGTGACGCCGCATTTCGCCCCTGCAGCCATACCGCCAAAGCCGCCAACCCTGCGGGTAGCAACAACGAAGCGAACACCTGGGCAAAACTCCAGCCCAGTGCCAGCATCTGAGCCCCGGCAAAGGCACTGAGAATCGCACCCAGGCGCCCGATGCCGCTCATCCAGCTGGCGCCGGTCGCCCGTGCTTCAGTCGGGTAAAAAGCCGCCGCCAGTGCATTCATGCCAACACTTGCCCCATTAAGGCCAAAGCCCACAGCGCTCGCAACCGCACACAACCAGGCGAAGTCCGCAGCGACCTGACCAATTGCAAAAATCACCACACCACTGAACAGGAAGGTCAGTACCAGCACGCGCTGCGCCGGGTAGCGATCCATGGCCCAACCCACCGAAATTGCCCCCAACGGGCCGCCAATCTGGAAACAGGCGGTGACGATGGCCGCTTCGGCCACCGAAAACCCGCCCCCCTCCTTTACCAGCGTCGGCAACCAGCCGCTGAACAGATAGACCAGGAACAGCGCCAGCACGTACCCGCCCCAGAGCATGCAGGTACCAAAGCGATACCGCGCTGAGAGGATGGTGCCGATTGCACCGCCTGCAGCCTGGGCTTTACCGGGCAAGACAAAGGTCGTGTCGGCGTTGACATGCTCAGGTGCCAGGCGACGGACAATGGCCAGAATGCGCTTGCGGTCCGCCCCTTTGCTGACCAGGAACGTCACCGATTCCGGCAGGCGCCAATACAGCAACGGCAGGACCATTAGCGGCAACACCCCACCCAATGCCAAGACACTGCGCCAGCCCAGGTTCGGAATCATCCAGGCGCTGACGAAGCCACCTGCTGCCGCGCCCAGGGAGAACCCGCAGAATGCCAGGGTAATGAGCAGCGAGCGGCTGCGTGCCGGGGCATACTCGCTGACCAGGGTGCTGGCATTGGGCATGGCTGCGCCCAGGCCCAGGCCGGTCAAAAAGCGCAACGCGACCAGGGCTTCCAGGTTGGGTGAAAAGGCCGAGGCCAGTGTCCAGAGGCCGAACAGCAGCACGCTGCACAGCAACACCGCCTTGCGCCCGTAACGGTCCGCCAAGGGGCCGGCAATCAAGGCGCCGAGTGCCAGGCCGATCAACGCGGCGCTCAATACCGGGCCCAGACTTTGCGCATCCAGGCCCCAATCGCTTTTCAATTGCGGGGCAATGAAGCCGATGATGGCGACGTCCAGGCCGTCCAGAGCGATGATGAGAAAGCCGAGGAACACTACCCATTTCTGGTAACGGCCGATGGGTTGCTGGTCGATCAGTTGGCGCACGTCGAGTATGTTGTTCATAGGTATCACCTGTTGTTGTTTTTATGACGGTGTTTGTCGCAGCCCTAGTGGAAAAGGCTGGGTAAGCGCACAGGCCTTATGATGCGTGTTTCCTGAGCCACCACCAGGTCGCGGGTGGCATGCAGGTACGCGGCAAAGTCCGGGTCGGCATCCCGCGCTGCGCTGCGCTTCTCGAAGTCATCGAGGCTGTCATAGCCCCACAAGTGCACCACCTGGTTCAACGGCCCGATGCTGCTGGTGTAAAACGCCAGGGGTTCACCGAGATGGCGCAGCAGGATCGGCATCGCCAGCTGGTCGAACGCCTCGAGAAAGGCCGCCATGCCGCGCGGGCGAATGGTGTAGATGCGGTGATCGACCACAGGCTTGTCCATCACGCCACCTCCCGTGCGTTGCCCGCCGCCAGCCCCTGCTCGACACCCGCCAGATGACGCCCGGTGATGTAGGCAAAGGTCATGATCGGCCCCAGGGTGATGCCCGCCCCGGGGTAGTTGCCGCCCATGATGCTGGCGCGGTCGTTACCCACCGCATACAGGCCGTCGATGACTTGCCCATCGGCCGCCAACACTTCACCGGTCACACGGGTGCGCAGCCCGTCGAAAGTGCCCAGATCGCCCATGATCACTTTCACGGCAAAGTACGGTCCCTCGCCAACCGGCGCTACGCACGGGTTGGGTTGTTGCTGCGGGTCGGCCAGGTAGCGATTGAAGCTGGTGCTGCCGCGGCCGAACTGACGGTCTTCGCCGTGGACGGCCCCAAGGTTGTACTCGCGCACAGTCTGCTCCAGCCCTTGCGCATCGATACCGGCCTTGCCGGCCAACTCCGCCAGGGTCTGGCCCTTGAGCAGGTAACCGTTGCGCAGCAATGGCCCCAACGGCATCGGCGCAGGCTTGGCAAAGCCAAGCCCGTACTTGGCTAGGGTGCGGCGGTCGCACACCAGCCACATGGCGGTTTCTGCCTGGTCGGAACACGCCTCGATCAGCGCTGCGCCTACGTCGTGGTAGGCATTCGACTCGTTGGTGAATCGCTGCCCCGAACGCAGCACGCCGATCACACCCGGCTTGTAGCGGTCGAGCAAATGCGGAAAGGCAATATGCCGCCCACCACCCACCGGCACCTTCGATACCGGCATCCAGGCTGCAGGTGCCTGCAGGCAGATATCGACCTTTGCTCCCAGCGCCTCGGCCATGCGCGCACCATCGCCGGTGTTGCCCGCTGGCACCGGTGAAAAATGCTCGCCGCCACGCCGTACATGCGGGTAGGCCTGGCGCAGCCGTTGCAGGTCATGGGAGAAACCGCCACAGGCCAGCACCACACCGCGCCGGGCCTCGATGCGCTGCTCGCTGCCGGCCTGCCCGGTCACCGCCCCCACTACCCGCGCCCCTTCGCGCAGCAACTGCCGCGCCGGGGTGCCTGTGAGAATCGGAATGCCCAGGTCCAGTGCCGAGCGTACCAGCCGTGCCGCCAGGGCATTGCCACTGGTGACCTGGGTGCCGCGTCGGTACAAGGCCAGCTCCTTCAAATGGGTCAGCAGGCGCTTGGCCACGTAGGTGAACGAGGTCAACGAACGGGTGACATTGAAGAAGTGCTTGAGGTCGGCATTCGACGAATTGAACATCATGCCGATGAAGGTGATGGTCTTCAGCGGCGGGCGCAGCCGCGCCATGTCGGGCCCCAGACCACGGATGTCGTAAGGTGCGGCCAGTATCGAGCGGCCCACATCGACGCCGCCTTCCACCTGCGGGTGATAATCGGGGTACAGCGTGGGCACGAATTTGACTGCCGTCTCGCGCTCGAAAAACTCAACCATCTGCGGCGCGTAGCGCAAGAATGCCTCCACCCCGGCCGCATCGAAGCAGGCACCGGTTTCGTTGCGCAGGTAGGTCATGGCCGCTGCTTGGCTGTCATTGCCCCCGTGCCGGGTGCCCGGCACCCACAATACGCCGCCGGAAAACGCCGTGGTGCCGCCGAAGCACTCCTCCTTTTCGATGACGATCACATCCAGGCCAAGCTTTTTCGCCGTGATGGCTGTCGCCAGGCCGCCAGCACCCGCACCGATGACCAGTACATCGCAGCTACGCGTATTCATTGGCCTGCACCCTCGAAGCCAGGGCGCGGGATCAATGCCATGGGCATGCTTTCCAGTCCGCCATCCACGGTCAGCTCGGCGCCGTTGATATAGTCGGCGCGGCGGCTGGCCAGAAACAGCACGGCTTCGGCGATGTCTTGCGGTTCACCGATGCGCTGGTTGGCGGTCATGGCGCTACGCCGGCGCTCCACCTGTGGGTCGGCATAGAACGCAGCCGACAATGGCGTGCGGATCAAACCCGGGCATACGGCGTTGCTGCGCACACCGCGTGGCCCCCATTCCACGGCAATCTGCCGCGACAACATGCTGACGCCTGCCTTCGCCGCGCTGTAGGCGCCACTGTTGGGTTGCGGGTAATGTGCTGCAATCGAGGCCACATGCACGATACGGCCCTGGCCGCAGTCCAGCATGGAACGGCCAAAGGCCTGGGCACACAAAAGGTAGCCACTGAGGTTGACCGCCAGTACCTGGTTCCATTGTTCCAGGCTTAGCGTGTCCAGCGCGCCGGGGCGCAGCACGCTGGCATTGTTGACCAGTACATCGCAGCGCCCATGCAGCGCCTGTACCTGGGCCGCAGCCTGCTCCACGCTGGCCGGGTCGGCAATGTCGCAGGCCAGGGCACTGACTTCGCCTGCACTGTGTTCCCCCAGGGTGGCCGCCAGTTCGCGGCATTTGTCCAGGTCGCGGTCAAGCAGCACCACGTGGGCCTGCTGCTCCACCAAGGCCGCGGCCAACGCTGCGCCAATGCCGCCGGCCGCGCCGGTCACCACGCATACGGCCGACTCCAGGCCTAGCCACTGAGAAAAGATCTTGTTGTTGTGCATGCTGTTCTCCAGAGCGTTGCTTGTTCTGGGCAACAGGCTATGGCCGGCAGGCCCACCGGCAGAATGGACAAAACCTGCAACCAGCCCCACATTCCCGTCAATTTGCCCACTGCGCCCTGAAGCCTGCGTGCAGCTATGGCACAGTAGCGGGCAGTGAACAGAACAATTACAACACCATGAACAAGATCCCCAATTACGCCCTGTACGGTGAAACCGCGCAGCCGGTGTGGCACGAAGCCTTGCATGTGGAGCAGATATCCCAGCGCTCTGGCGCGCACAACTGGGAGATTGCCGCACACCGTCACGAAGGCTTGCTGCAGCTGTTGTACCTGCAAAGCGGTGGCGGCGAGGTGCTGTTCGACAGTGACCGGTTTCAGGTTCATGCGCCCTGCGTGGTGTACGTCCCGGCGCAGGTGGTGCATGGTTTTCATTGGGCCAGCCAGGTAGAAGGCCAGGTAATCACGGCTGCGCAGCACCCACTGGATAGCATCGCTCAGGTGCTGGCACCCAACGTGCTGGTGCAACTGCGCAAACCACAGGTGATTGCCCTGCCCCACTGGGCCGCCGATGAAGACCCGTTGTTGCCCCTGTTTCGGGCCCTGCGCGAGGAATACCACAACCGCGCCCGCGAGCATGTGGCCAGCAGCATGGCGCTATTGCTGGCACTGATGATCCATGTCCTGCGCCATGAGCCGCACATACCCGCAGGTGAGCAGCGCCCAGTATCAAGACGCAGCCAGCAACTGACTGCTTTTCGCGAACTGGTAGACATGCACTACCGCGCGCACTGGCCACTGGCGGAATACGCCGCCGAGTTGGGCATGACCCTGGTGACGTTGGGGCGGTTGTGCCAGGAACACCTGGGCATGACGCCGATGAATGTGATCAATGCCCGACTGGTGCTGGAGGCCAAGCGCATGCTCGGGCATTCGAGCCTGAGCGTGAAAGAGATCGCTCATGAACTGGGGTTTGCCGATGTGGGGTATTTCAGCCGGTTCTTTCGCAAGCAGGCGGGGGTGAGCCCTAGCGGATTTCGGGAGGGCCAGTAACGCCCGCAGGTTCTGTGGGCGGTACTGGCAATGCACGCGTCTGTGGCTTGCCCGCGAAGAAACCCGTGCAGGAAACATCAAACAGCCAAGGCCCGCTGCACTTCCCCCACAGTGGTCGCCAAGCTGCTCAGGTGCAGGCTCGACACCCGCTCCACCGGCGCCTGATCCAGCGGCCATTGCAAGGCAATGCTGCCGACCAGGCGCCCTTCGGCATGTACCGGCAAGGCAATGGCGCGGATCAGGAACGGCAGGCGCACCGGGTATTCCCAGTAGCCTTCGGTGCGCTGACCAAAGCCCTTGTGCGCTTGCTCTTCGATATCGCGCAACAACCCGTCGTCACCCAGCCGCTCATGGGCCGCCAGGCGCTGCACTTCGTCCACCGCCAGCTCCCCCAGGCACGCCCGCCCCATTGCCGAATGAAACAGGCTGGCATGCTGCCCGACGATCTGACAGGTGTGCGGATAGCGCTTGCGCAGCACCTGGGGAATGGCGCTTTCCATCACCTCCAGCCGCTGGCCGTCGAAACACGACAGGTCAGCGACCAGCCCGGTGCGCTCACTCAGCTCCAGCAGCATGGGCGCTGCGCTTTCCACCAGACGCCGCTTGAAACGCAACTGGCGGTCACCGAACAGGCGTCGCGCGCACAGCCGGTAGCGCCGGTCGGCAAGGCCGCGGTACACCCAGCCTTGCGCCTGCAAGGTGGCGATCATGCGCGATACCGTGGCCTTGGGCAGCGCCGTCAGGTAGTGCAGTTCTTCCAGGCCCAACGCCTGGTGTTCGCCCAGCAGGTCGACGATGGCCAGCACCCGCTCCACTGAACGCACGCCGCCGCTGTCTGCCGTGATGCCCATGGGTATGACCTCCTTGTAGCGGGATGGTCAGGATAGCCAGCAAGATCCGCGCCTGCCCGTGCTTTCATGGAGCAAGCAGCCGTTGTGGCGGGCAGCGCACCACCCAGCGGGTGAGCTGTTCATGGGCATACGCCAGCTGCAGCACGGCATGGTCGGCCTGCGCCGGGCCTATGATTTGCAGGCCCATGGGCAACCCGGCGGCATTGAACCCCACCGGCACGCTGATGCTCGGCAAACCGGCCAGGGTCGGCCCGATCACCACTTCCATCCAGCGGTGGTAGGTGTCCATTGGCCGCCCCCCGACCACCGTTGGCCATGGCTGGCGTGCATCGAAAGGGAACACCTGAGCCGAGGGCAACAGCAGGAAGTCGTAACGCTCGAACAGCTTGCCCATGGCGCGGTACCAGTCACTGCGGTCCAACGAAGCCTGGTACAGCGCCGCCGCACTCAGCTGCAAGCCACCTTCCACCTCCCACCGTGCTTCGGGCTTGAGCAATGCGCGCTTGCCGGGGTCGGCATAGGCTGCGCCGAGGTTGCCATGCACCAGGAAGTGGCGGTGGGTCAGCCAGCATTGCCACAAGCGCGCCAGGTCGAATGCCGGCTGGCAGGCCTCGACCCGGCAGCCCAGCTCGGCAAAGTCGGCCAGCGCCGACTCGCACAGGCTCATTACCCCGTCATCCATCGGCAGATAGCCGTTGTAGTCGCCCAGCCAGCCCACCCGTACACCGCGAAAATCGCGCGGCAAGCCAACGGCAAAATCGCGCCGGCCTTCGCTTAGCGACAGCGGCGCCCGGGCATCAACACCCGCCTGTATCGACAGCAGCCGCGCCACGTCGACCACACTGCGGCCCATCGGCCCTTCTGTGGCCAGCTGCTGCACGAACAGCTCGGGTGCCGGCCCATGCGGCACGCGGCCCTGCGATGGGCGCAGGCCGAACAGGTTATTGAACGCCGCCGGGTTGCGCAGCGAGCCCATCATGTCGCTGCCGTCGGCCACCGGCAGCAAGCGCATGGCCAGCGCCGCTGCAGCCCCACCGCTGCTGCCACCCGCCACCCGCGACGGGTCGTAGGCGTTGGTGGTGGTGCCAAACAAGGGGTTGTAGCTTTGCGAACCCAGGCCAAACTCGGGCACATTGCTCTTGCCCATGATCAATGCCCCGCTCGCCCGCACCCGCGCCACGCTGATCGCATCCTGCTCGGGTACCTGCTCGGCAAACAGCGGCGAGCCGAGCGTGGTACGCAGCCCTGCCGTGGCGGCGAGGTCCTTGATTGCCTGCGGCATGCCATGCATCCAGCCGCGCGAGTGGCCACGGGCCAGTTCGCGGTCACGCGTCTCGGCCTCGGCCAGCAGCACTTCGGCCGGGCGCAGCGAGACCAGTGCATTGACCTGCCGATTGAAGCGCTCGATATGCCCCAGGTAGGCCTGCATCACCTCCCGGCATGACAACTGGCGGGCATGGATGGCCTGGGACAGTGCCTCGGCATCGAGGGCAACAATGGGGTCGATGGCTAGCGGCTTCACGGTTTTACTCCAAGGTTGAAGGCGGCAGGTTTGACTGCCCGCGGTGCTTCTTTCAGGCAATAGGTGCCCAGCAATGTCAGCAGGCAGGCAAACAGCACATAGAACGCCGGCGCCACCGGGGTGCCAAGCACCTGGGTGAGCCAGGTCACGATCAACGGGGCAAAGCCACCGAACACCATCACCGCCACGTTGTAGGCCACCGACACGCCGGTGGAACGCACCTGGACCGGGAACTGTTCGGCCAGGGCAGTAGGTGCCGGGCCGAAGAAACCACCGATGGCCGTGCACAACAGCAGTTGCATGACCAACAGGCGCTCCAGGGAAGGCGCAGCGGCCATCCACACATACAGTGGGTAGACCATCACGAAGAACGCCAGGGTGAAGGCCATCAGCACCGGGCGCCGCCCCAGCCGGTCAGACAGCGCCCCGGACAACGGAATCACGAGGGTCATCAGCCCCACGGCGAGCATCTGCACCAGCAGCACCTGGTCCAGCGGCAGGCCTAGGCTTTTGTGGGCGAAGGTCGGCATGTTCACCAGCACCACGTAGAACGAAACCGTCGCGCCGCAGGCCAACCCCATCGACACCAGCAGGCTGCGCCGGTGTTCACGCAGCACCTGCCACAGGCCGGGCGACTGGCCCTTGGCATGGCGACGCGCCTCGACAAACGCCTCAGGCTCCTCCATATGCTTGCGAATCCACAGCCCGACCGGCCCGATCAGCAGGCCCAGCACGAACGGGATGCGCCAGCCCCAGCTGTCCAGCGCCTCAGGCGAGCACAGGTGGGTAACCAACGCCACCATTGCCGCCCCGGAAAACACCGCCAGGCACTGCCCTACCAATTGCCACGAACCATACAGGCCCTTGCGGTGGGCAGGTGCGCTTTCCACCAGAAATGCCGTGGCGCTGGCGTATTCACCACCGGTGGCAAAGCCCTGCAGCATGCGCGCCACCACGATCAGCAGCGGCGCAGCCATGCCGATGGCCAGGTAGTCGGGCGCGAAGGCGATCATGGCGATGGACACGGTCATCAGGCGGATGATCATCTGCATGGCCGCCTTGCGGCCCTTGCGGTCGGAATACATGCCCAGCAGCACGCCGCCCACTGGGCGCATGAAAAACCCGACGCCGAAGGTGGCAAGGGCCATCAGCAGCGAGGCGTACTCGTCGTCGGACGGGAAGAACTGCCGGGCGATGATGCTGGCCAGAAAGCCATACACGATAAAGTCATACCATTCCAGGGCGTTGCCGATAACGGCGGCCACCACTTGCCGGGTACGCGACACGCCGGTGCTCGAAGTCTGCATAGGGAACACTCCACACAATGATTGGGTGATCGCCCAGGCGCAGTCGCGCCCGGGTTCCAGCGGCAGTGGTCAAAAAGGGACAATCAGGCAGGTGCCAGCCAGCGCTCTGCCAGCGCGCCCCAGTAGGCGGCGCCGGTCAGCAGGATGTCGTCGTTGAAGTCGTAGGCCGGGTTGTGCACCATCGGCCGCGATACACCATTGCCGATGAACAGGTAGGCCCCCGGGCAGCGCTGCAGCATCCAGGCGAAGTCTTCGCTGCCCATCAGCTTGCGGGTGTTGCCATCCACTGCCTGGGCGCCCAGCAACTCGACCCCTACCTGGGTGGCAAAGGCGTTTTCAGCGGCATGGTTGACCAGCACCGGGTAGGCCGGGCGGTGCTCGATGCTGGCGCGGCAGCCAAAGCTCTCGGCCTGACTGACGATAATTGCCCGCACCCGCTCAAGGGCCTGCGCCCGCACCTCGGCGTTCAGTGCGCGCAGGCTAAGGCGCAACAGCGCCTGTTGCGGAATCACGTTGGCCGCTTCGCCGGCCTGCAATGCGCCGACGGTGACCACTGCTGCCTCCTGCGCATCGATATTGCGCGCCACCACGGTTTGCAGCGCCATCACCACACTGGCGGCCGCCACCAGCGGGTCGACGGTCAGGTGCGGCATCGAGCCATGGCCACCCACCCCGTCCAGGGTCACCGTCAGCAGGTCCTGCGAAGCCATCATCGGCCCTTCACGAAACCCCAGGTGTCCGGCCGGCAGCCCTGGCATGTTGTGCATGCCGAATAGCGCATCACATGGGAAGCGCTCCAACAGGCCGTCGGCCAGCATCGCCTCAGCACCGCCCTGGCCCTCCTCGGCCGGCTGGAAGATCAGTATCAGCGTGCCGTCGAACTGCCGGGTTGCCGCCAGGTAGCGCGCGGCGCCAAGCAGCATGGTAGTGTGCCCGTCATGACCACAGGCGTGCATGCAGCCTGGGTGCTGGCTGCTGTATGCCGCACCCGTGGCTTCGTGGATGGGCAGCGCGTCCATGTCGGCGCGCAGGCCCAGCCGGCGGGGGCTGCTGCCATTGCGCAGCACGCCGACCACGCCGGTCTTGCCGATACCGGTGTGCACTTCATAGCCCCATTCCTCCAGCAGTCGGGCGACCAATGCCGAGGTGCGGCTTTCTTCAAAGCCCAGTTCCGGGTGAGCGTGGATATCGTGACGGATCGCGTGCAGGTCGCTGGCCACGTCGGCGAGCCAGGCCTGGATATGCTGATGTCGGGACATGTGGAGTCTCCTCGCGCGGGTGGTTTCCCGTTCTTGTTGTTCGCCTTCAGGTCACGACAGGTGAGGCAGGTCGTGCTTGGCTCACAGATAAACGCGAGTGACGCGGGATCACAAACGAATGTGGTTCCGCCCAGCGGAACCAGTCGGGGGGGAGAAGCGGAATGGGTGTGGAGTTGGAGTCGTAGGTAAAGCTGTACGTGGCGTTGTTTTCGTTGACCAGCGCGGTCAAGCGAATGGCCTTGTCGTACTCTTAGCGAACCCGCTGGCCCTTGGCATCCTGGCGGCTGCTCGGCAGGCTAGGGGCTGTGCGTATCAGGCGGGTGGTCTGGCCTTTGACGTAGGTGTGGCTGAAGACCTGGCCGTAGACGTT
>NZ_JBICKE010000069.1:0-458 GCF_043103865.1 Pseudomonas sp. yb_5 | reverse complement strand
TAGATCGAGGCTTCCCAATTCTCGGGCAAGGCATCGCGGTGAGCCTGTTCAACACTTCGCTTGAGCAAGGCCAGAACGTTGTATGCCAGCACGGCAGTGGTGAATCCAAGCAAGGCGGCTCGCGGACTGCCGAGGGTTTCAATTTCACTTTCCAGAATTGCTTCCAACCGCTGGAACATCCCTTCAATACTCCAGCGGCGCCGATAGAAGTCTGCGATCTGTTGCGCACTGATGCTCTCGGGCAGGTTGCTCCAGAACATCAAGCTGTTATCACCTGAGTCGTTTGGTGAATGAAGCGTTAACTCGACACGTCGCCAGCGGTGCCCGCCTTTTACTTCGATGGATTGCTCGCGCACAGTGCCTGTGGCGACGGGCATCGGTGCTTGCCACTCACCTTCCTGGATCAAGCGTGGATGCTTGGCCTGCTGGCGAATGACAAATGATGTCTTCACCTGTTC
>NZ_JBICKE010000068.1:0-16253 GCF_043103865.1 Pseudomonas sp. yb_5 | reverse complement strand
ATAATTGGCCCGAAACAAACGTAGGAGCGGGTTTACCCGCGAAGCGCCGCGCGGGCGGCGCTCGATCTCATAGGCGCTGAATATTTTAAGGCGGACACCTGCGGCGCTCGATCTCACAGGCGCTGAATGTGCCGAGCCGGGCACCTGGTCGTCGCTCGATCTCACAGCCGCTGAACATCTCAAACCGGGCACCTGGCAGCCTTGATGCAGTCCCCCTCCCCAACCACACAACCCGCTACCAGACAAGCTAACAGTTGTCGAGATATGGTTGGGCCAGTCCTTTGCGTATACTGCAACCTATGTTCGCCCACACTGCTTTGCGCCAGCGTTGCGCCAAATGGCTTCTCGCAACCGGACTCTTTCTGCTGCTAGGTGCCTGCGTTGAAAAACCCAGCACCCTCGAGCGCGTGAAGGAGGATGGCGTGCTGCGCGTGATCACACGCAACAGCCCGGCAACCTACTTCCAGGACCGTAACGGCGAAACCGGCTTCGAGTACGAACTGGTCCAGCATTTCGCCGACGATCTCGGCGTAAAGCTGCAGATCGAGACCGCCGACAACCTGGACGAGCTGTACGACTCCCTCGGCAAGCCCTCCGGCCCGGTACTGGCTGCTGCCGGCCTGGTCAGCAGTGAGCGGCGCAAGACCCAGGTGAAATACTCCCATCCCTATCTGGAGGTGACCCCGCAGGTCATCTACCGCAACGGCCGCCCGCGCCCCACCAGCGCCAAGGGTTTGGTCGGCAAGAAGATCATGGTGCTCAAGGGCAGCAGCCATGCTGACCAGTTGGCCGAGCTGAAAAAGCAGTACCCGGCCTTGCAATATGAGGAATCCGATGCCGTCGAAGTGGTCGACCTGCTGCGCATGGTGGACGAAGGCCAGATCGACTTGACCCTGGTGGACTCCAACGAACTGGCGATGAACCAGGTGTATTTCCCCAACGTGCGGGTCGCCTTCGATTTGGGCGACACCCGCGACCAGCGCTGGGCAGTGGCAGCAGGCGAAGACAACAGCCTGCTCAACGAAATCAACGAATTTCTCGACAAGGCACAGAAGAACGGCACCCTTCAGCGTTTGAAGGACCGCTACTACGGCCATGTTGACGTTCTCGGCTACGTCGGCGCCTACACCTTCGCCCAGCACCTGCAACAGCGCTTGCCCAAGTACGAGAAGCACTTCAAGAACTACGCCAAGGTCGAGCAGGTCGACTGGCGCCTGCTGGCAGCCATCGGCTACCAGGAATCGATGTGGCAGCCGGAAGTCACCTCCAAGACCGGCGTACGCGGCCTGATGATGCTGACCCAGCGCACCGCCCGGGCCATGGGCGTGTCCAACCGCCTGGACCCTAGGCAGAGCATCCAGGGCGGCGCCAAGTACTTCATGAAGATCAAGGAAGAGCTTGACGACAGCATCAAGGAGCCGGACCGCACCTGGTTTGCCCTTGCCGCCTACAATGTCGGTGGCGGCCACCTGGAAGACGCCCGCGTCCTGGCCAGGCGCGAAAAGCTAAACCCGAACAAGTGGCTGGACGTGAAGAAGATGCTGCCGCGGCTGGCTCAGAAGCAGTGGTACCGGCAGACCAAGTACGGCTATGCCCGTGGTGGCGAGCCGGTGCATTTCGTGGCCAACATCCGCCGTTACTACGACATCCTCACCTGGGTGACCCAGCCGCAGCTCGAAGGCCAGGTGGCCGAGGGCAACCTGCATGTGCCCGGGGTCAACAAGGACAAGCCAGCGGATAAGTCGTCGCCGATGTAAGCCAGTAGGTCTCTTCGCGGGTAAACCCGCGCCTACAAGAATTGCGCAGAGCCTGAGCGGGCTTGCCCGCGAAGCGGCCGGTGCAGCTCAAGCCTTGGCCCGGCGGGCCTTGAAGAAGTCGCTGAGGATCTGCCCGCACTCTTGCGCCAGCACCCCGCCCTCCACCATCACCCGGTGATTGAGAAAGCCTTGGCCAAAGAACTGCCCTTGGCTCTGCACGATCCCTGCCTTGGGTTCCAGCGCGCCAAACACCACGCGCATCACCCGCGAATGCACGATCAGCCCCGCACACATGCTGCACGGCTCCAGGGTCACATACAGAGTGCTGCCGGGTAGCCGGTAGTTGCTGGCCGACCTGGCTGCCGCCCTGATCGCCACCATCTCGGCATGCGCGCTGGGGTCACTGTCGATGATCGGTCGGTTGAACCCCTGGCCGATCACCTGCCCATGCTGCACCAGCACAGCCCCCACCGGCACCTCGCCCAGCGCCGCGCCTTCGGCGGCCAAGGCCAGCGCCAGACGCATGAATTCCTGATCGCGGCTGCGATCGATGATCTGCGGGCGCATCAGACCACCGCGATCGCGGCCATCAGGCCGGTTTCCATGTGGTCGATGACGTGGCAGTGAAACATCCACGTCCCAGGGTTATCCGCCACCAGCGCTACCTGGGCGCGCTCGTTCTTGCCCAGCAAGTAGGTGTCGGTGAACCACGGTTCCTTGATGTCGTGACGGTTGGAGGCGATCACCTTGAAGCTCATGCCATGCAAGTGGATCGGGTGCTGGTACTGGGTCATGTTCTTAAGCTCGAAGATGTAGCTCTTGCCCTTCTGCAACGTGGCGATGGGCCGGTCGGCACAGGTCTTGTCGGTAATATCCCAGGCCTGGCCGTTGATCTGCCACAAGCTCGGCGGTTTGCCCGCATCAGTGGTGACAGAGACACTGGCCGCCCACTCGAAATTGAAGTTCAGCTTTTCGGCATTCTCCAGGTCGGGCTCGGCGATCGGGTTGGGCGGCAACGCTGGCGGCCAGTCACTCGGCGCGTCGTTGCTGGCCACCGAACGCAGGGTGCCCAGGCGCACGAAACCGTCGCGCAGGGAGATCTCCTCACCCGCCTCGGGAATGCGGATGGCCAGACAGATACGCATGCCCGGGCCTAACCAGTACTCATCCAGCGCACGCGGAGTCACCGGGTTGCCGTCGAGGGCATAGATTCTCGCCTCGCAATTGCCTTTGAGGTTGAGGCGGTAGGTCCAGGTGTTGTCCAGGTTCAGCAGGCGCACCCGCACCACCTGGCCGGCCGGTAGCTCGGTGATCGAGTCGGCTTGGCCGTTGATGGTGATCAACCGCCCGGCAGTGCCGTTGCGCGCGGCCTCGCGCGGGATGCTGAAAGGCAGCCATGCGCCCTGCTCGTCCACATGCCAGTTCTTCAGGCTCAGCGTGCGCTCATGCTGGAACCCAGTGGGCTCACGCTCCTCGACGATCAGCGGCCCGACCAGACCGCGGCCTAGCTCCTCGGAGCTGCTGACATGGGGGTGATACCAATAGCTGCCGGCGTCCGGCACGCGGAACTTGTAATCGAAGTATTCACCTGGCTTGACCGGCAATTGCGAAACATATGGCACACCATCCATCTCCAGCGGCAGGCGGATGCCGTGCCAGTGGATGGTGGTTTCAACCGGCAGGTGATTGATGAAACGCACCCGCAACCAGGTGCCTTGGCGGACTCGCAGTTCCGTCCCTGGTGCTGAAGGGCCAAAGGCCCAGGCCTCGGTCTTGAACCCCGGCACCAGCTCCACTTCCAGTGGGGCGGCGATCAGCTCGTAGTCGTGCCCGGCATTCTCGTCCTCGACCTTGCCCAGCCAGTAGCGCGCCGCGCCTCCGGCGCCCAGGCCTACCACAACCAAGCCAGTAAGGCCTTTGAGCATTTGTCGACGGGTAAAGGACATCGGTGCGGGTACCTCGTTTCTGCGCAATCAGTCTGCCAGCAGGGGCTGGCGATGAAGGGCGAATACGATACACCTGCATTTGCGAAAGATTAAGTGAAGTCTTGTCGCACGACCGGTTATTGGCCGCGATCGCCAATGGCAACCCGCTCCCCCTCGGTACCAACCCAACGCCCTGGGGCTGACTTGCCGGATTCAGGGCGGGCTGCTTAAGTCTAAAAACGGGGTGCGCAGGTGCTGGCCTTCTGCCCGCCTATCGCTTCAGACAAGACGCCTGCTCTTTGAATGCGAAGGTAGACAGCATGTGGCACAAAAACTCATTACTGCATATCTCGCTCCTGCTCGCTGCAGGCCTGCTGCTGGCACCGAAGATCATCCTGATCGAGTTTTTCTCCCATCGATGGGTGGAGACGGGTATTTTCGATATTGCCCTGTACTTGCTTCAAGACGTGCTGCTTGTGGTCGCCCTCTATGTGATTGCCGCCAACACCATTACCAGAAACAAATTCAACTTCTATCTGTTGAGCATCGCCTCAGGCGCCTTGCTGCTGTTCCTGCTGGTGGACATGCGTGTTCGGGAGCTATGGCTGAAGCCACTGGACTGGCAACTGATAAGCTATAGCCTGCAAAACGCAAGCAACCTGACCTCCGGGGCCGAGGTGTTTCTCAAGCAAGCGGCCGGTTTCGGGCACACATTCAGGTTCATTGTCTTTGTGCTTTTTCTGGCTTACCTGGCGACCTGGTCTTTCGCTGGGCTGGCAACCTGCATCGCTTATAAAGAACAGCGCACCCGCACAGTAAAGAAAAGACAACACCTCTGGGCATCACTGCTGGTGATCGGCGCCCTGCTCTTCGGCTCCATCCATGCCAAAGACGCGCGCTATCACCTGAACGAAAACATTGTCATCAGCCCGCTGGTCACGACACTCAGAAACACCACTTCCTTGACCGCAGCTCCGCATAGACCGCCCCTGCCATTCGAACAACCCGCCTACCCGCTGACCAACGTCAACGAAATCCGAAAACTTCAATCTCACCCCACGCCAGACTTCAAGAACCTGGTCTTCATCGTTCTGGAGTCGGTGCGCTGGAACAGCGTTTTTGCTCCCGGCATCAAAACCGCCGAGCGGTACCCCACCTTCGATAAGCTCGCTCGGGAGGGCATGCTCTTCAAAGCGTACGTCTCAGTGCCTCACTCGTCCAAAGGCTACCACGCGATCCTGACGGGGCTGCATGCCTACCCAGACATTGAAATCAAAGAGGCCATGTACCTGCTACAACCCAGCGTCATCCATGAGCTGAAGAACAGGAAAAACATGGAAGCCGTCGCCTTCAGCTCGCTGTACCTGCAGTTCGAAAACATGGAGGGCTTCCTGAAATCCATCGGTGTGTCGAATGCTTACGCAGTTTCGGAGCTCATTCCCGCCGAGAGTCGCTCACGAAATGCCAGTAGCTTCGGTGAAAGTGATGAACAGCTGTTTTCGTCCAGCATCTCTTACCTGGAAAACATCAAAAAGAATGGCAAAGGTTTCATCGCGCTCTACTTCCCAAGCGCAGCCCACTACCCCTACCAATGCAGCCAAGGCCCCCCATTACGGAGCGAGCTGGAAAAGTATGAAGACTGCATAGCCAAAACAGACAGCGTGCTGGGTGAAATGCTGACATCCTTCGACAAGCAAGGCCTTCTGGACTCGACATTATTCGTGCTCGTGGGTGACCACGGCGAGTCATTTGGTGAGCACGGTCTGTTCATTCACAACGCGTCCATGCACGAAGAGGAAGTGAGCGTACCCCTGATTTTCTGGAGTAATGGAAAGTCACTGCCCAAACCCGCCTCAACCACCAGTCACCAGATCGATATTGCGCCCACGGTTGCCGATTTTTTTGATGTGACCGAATCCCCCCTCTCTGTACAAGGCATCAGCTTGTTGAGGGAACAGGGGAAACGCACATTCTTCATGTCCACGTTCTTTGACCAACTGGCGTCAGCCTTGGTGGAGCACCCGTACAAATACATATACGAATTCAGTTCAGACACCCTGACTAAATACAATCTTGAGGATGACCCGCAGGAAAAGCACCCGCAACGCGTGGAGGGTGATGAGTTCATCGCAGTGAGGAGCAGGCTGCTTTCCTATAACGCCTACCAGAAAGCGCTATTTGCCAGAAAGCCAGAAGAATAAGCAATCTGAACGAACAAGAACCAGAAAGCCCGCAATCATGCGGGCTTTCTGGTGTATCCGTCCTGCGGGTGCCAGCCTGGGCTGGCTACCCGATCACTCCCACTCGATAGTGGCAGGCGGCTTGCTCGACACGTCGTAGGTAACGCGCGAGATACCGTCGATTTCGTTGATGATACGACCGCTGACGGTTTCCAGCAGCTCGTACGGCAGGTGTGCCCAACGCGCGGTCATGAAGTCCACTGTCTCGACGGCACGCAGGGCCACGACCCAGGCGTAGCGACGGCCGTCGCCGACGACGCCGACCGACTTGACCGGCTGGAACACCACGAACGCCTGGCTGGTCTTGTGGTACCAGTCGGCCTTGCGCAGTTCTTCGATGAAGATGTGGTCGGCGCGACGCAGGATGTCGGCGTATTCCTTCTTCACTTCACCGAGGATACGCACACCCAGGCCAGGGCCCGGGAACGGGTGGCGGTAGACCATGTCGTACGGCAGGCCCAGCTCCAGGCCGATCTTGCGCACTTCGTCCTTGAACAGTTCACGCAGCGGCTCGACCAGCTTGAGGTTCATCTCCTCCGGCAGGCCGCCGACGTTGTGGTGCGACTTGATCACGTGGGCCTTGCCGCTCTTGGCGCCAGCCGACTCGATCACGTCCGGGTAGATGGTGCCCTGGGCGAGGAACTGGATGTTTTCCAGCTTGCTGGCTTCGGCATCGAACACGTCGATGAAGGTGCGGCCGATGATCTTGCGCTTCTTCTCCGGGTCGGCTTCGCCGGCCAGGTTGTCGAGGAACTGCTTTTCAGCGTCGGCGCGGATCACCTTGACGCCCATGTTCTCTTTGAACATGGCCATCACCTGGTCGCCTTCGTGCAGGCGCAGCAGGCCGTTGTCGACGAATACGCAGGTCAGCTGGTCGCCGATGGCGCGGTGCAGCAGCGCGGCAACCACCGAGCTGTCGACGCCGCCGGACAGACCCAGCAGGACGTTGGCCGAACCGACTTGCGCACGTACTTGGGCAATGGCGTCTTCGACGATGTTGGACGCCGTCCACAGGGCTTCACAGCCGCAGATGTCCTGCACGAAGCGGGACAGGATGCGACCACCCTGCTTGGTGTGGGTCACTTCGGGGTGGAACTGCACGCCGTAGTAGCCGCGGGCGTCGTCGTACATGCCGGCGATCGGGCAGCTTGGGGTGCTGGCCAGAATGCTGAAGTTGCCAGGCATCTGGGTGACCTTGTCACCGTGGCTCATCCACACGTCCAGGCCCAACACGCCGTCGTCGTCAACGTGGTCTTCGATGCCGTCGAGCAGGCGGCTCTTGCCGACAACGTCCACGCGGGCATAACCGAACTCACGCAGGTCGGAACCTTCTACCTTGCCGCCCATCTGCTCGGCCATGGTCTGCATGCCGTAGCAGATACCCAGCACAGGCACATTCAGGTCAAACACGGCCTGCGGAGCGCGCGGGCTGTTGGCTTCGTGAACCGACTCGGGGCCGCCGGCGAGGATGATGCCGCGCGGGTTGAATTCGCGGATCGCTTCATCGTCCATGTCGAACGGGTGCAGTTCGCAGTACACGCCGATTTCGCGCACGCGGCGGGCGATCAGCTGGGTGTACTGGGAACCGAAATCGAGGATCAGGATGCGGTGAGCGTGAATGTCGAGGGCCATGACTCAATCTCGTCAGTGGAAATCGGAAACGACGCGGGGCTGTCATGACAGCCCCGCTTTATGTAGTAGCTGGAAGCCTCAGCCTACGCGGTAGTTAGGGGCTTCTTTGGTGATTTGCACGTCGTGCACGTGGGACTCGGCCATGCCGGCACCGGTGATACGCACGAACTCCGGCTTGGTGCGCATTTCTTCGATGGTTGCGCTGCCGGTGTAGCCCATGGACGAACGCAGGCCGCCCATCAGCTGGTGGATGATCGCGGCCAGGGCGCCTTTGTAAGGAACGCGGCCTTCGATGCCTTCCGGCACCAGCTTCTCGGCGCCGGCCGAGGAGTCCTGGAAGTAACGGTCGGACGAGCCCTGCGCCTGCGCCATGGCACCCAGCGAGCCCATGCCGCGGTAAGCCTTGTAGGAACGGCCCTGGAACAGTTCGACTTCACCCGGGGCCTCTTCGGTACCGGCGAACATCGAGCCCATCATCACGCAGGACGCACCGGCAACGATGGCCTTGGACAGGTCGCCGGAGAAGCGGATACCGCCGTCAGCGATCAGTGGCACGCCAGTGCCTTCCAGTGCTGCGGCGACGTTGGCGATGGCGCTGATTTGCGGCACGCCGACACCGGCAACGATACGGGTGGTGCAGATAGAGCCAGGGCCGATACCGACCTTGACCGCATCGGCACCCGCTTCGGCCAGGGCCTTGGCGGCAGCGCCGGTGGCGATGTTGCCGCCGATCACCTGCACTTGCGGGTAGGTTTCTTTCACCCAGCGTACGCGGTCGATCACACCTTTGGAGTGGCCGTGGGCAGTGTCGACGACGACGACATCAACGCCAGCCGCCACCAGGGCAGCAACGCGCTCGCCGGTGTCCTTGCCGGTGCCGACGGCGGCGCCGACGCGCAGACGCCCCTGGTCGTCCTTGCTGGCCAGCGGGTAAGCCTTGGCCTTTTCGATGTCCTTGACGGTCATCATGCCCTTGAGGTTGAACTTGTCGTCAACGATCAGGACTTTTTCCAGGCGATGCTTGTGCAGCAGCTCGCGAACTTCGTTCTTGTCGGCGCCTTCGCGGACGGTGACCAGACGCTCTTTCGGCGTCATCACGTCGCGGACCTTGGCGTCCAGGCGATTTTCGAAGCGCACGTCACGGGAGGTGACGATGCCGACCAGGTCGCCGTTCGCCAGTACCGGCACACCGGAGATGTTGTTCAGGCGGGTCAGCTCGAACAGGTCGCGCACAGTGGCATCGGCGTCGATGGTGATCGGGTCCTTGACCACGCCAGCCTCGAACTTCTTGACCTTGCGCACTTCGCTGGCCTGTTGTTCGATGGTCATGTTCTTGTGGATGATGCCGATACCGCCTTCCTGAGCCATGGCAATGGCCAGACGCGCTTCGGTCACGGTATCCATGGCAGCGGAAACCAGCGGAATGTTCAGCTCGATGCCACGGGTCAAACGGGTCTTGAGACTGACTTCATTGGGCAGTACCTCGGAATAGCCAGGTACAAGGAGGATATCGTCGAAGGTCAGGGCTTCTTGGCTGATACGCAGCATCGCGGGGGCTCCCGGGCGGGAAAAATGGAAGCGCGCCATTATACTCATGCATGGCGCGCCGCTCAATGCAAAATAAGGGCCTTCGGTCAGGCTTGTGGCAGTTTTACCTGCACCACGGCCACTGGCTGGTCGAGCCAGTCGGCGAAGCTGTCGAGAAAGGCCTGGGTGAACCCGGCCTCGCCCCAGTTGTTGAAGATGAACCCCAGGTTGGAAAAGGCACATGGCTGCAGGTAAATGAAGCCATTGATGTCATCTTCGAAGCCGCACAGCGGGCAGGTAAAGTTGTCGCTCACCGCCGGCATCCACTCTTCCAGGCTTTCGAACAACGGCTCACCCACCTCGCGCCGGCACTCCGGGCAACCGGCTTCTTCGAGGAAGCCTTCGGTGGGGGTATAGATGCAGCGCTTGAGCATCACTTCCAGGCCGTTGACCGGCTCGCCGAAGGGCAGTTTTTCCGGGTGCAGGGCCACTTTGCGCGCCCCTGCCGCCAGGGCATGGCCCATGCGGTTGCCGGTGCGACCGCAGGTGGTCAGTTGCTCCTCGACGACTTTTTCGCGCACCAGCCAGCGCAGGATGGCGCGGGAGCGGGCTTCATGCACCGGGACGGTAGACAGCTTTGGAACGATGATGCTCTGGGTGTTCATGAACGGGACAAGCCTGAAAAACGCCGGTGATGACGCAATTCTACCGCTCAGGCGCTCAGGTAGCGACCAATCAACGCCAGGCCGCTGGCCAGCACCAGCCAGGTGACCAGCCGTACGAACGCTTCGCGGGACAACCGGTTGGTCAACCGACGCCCTACCCAAAGGCCAATGAACATGACAGGCAGCAGGCAGGCGGCGAGCAGCAGCAGACTTTGGTCGGCATAGACACCGGCGATAAGGAACAGCGACAGACGCACTATCGTACTGCAGCTGATCAGCGCGCTCTGGGTGGCGCGTACCTGTTCCTTCACCTCCAGCCGTGCACTCAGGTAAAGGGCATAAAGAAACCCGCCGCTGCCGAACAAAGCCCCGAACAACCCGCCTGCCGTGCCCATCGGCACCGCCCAGAAGCCGGACAGGCTGGCTGGCCTCACTTTCACTGCCAGCCCGTAAAGTGCATAGGCGGTCACGAATAGCCCCATCAACAGCAGCAACAGGTCGGACTTCAGCTGGAGCAGGAACACCACGCCCAACGTACAACCCAAGGCCATGAAGGGCAGCAGCCGCAGCAATTCACTGCGTACCACATCCCGGCGTGACGGCAGCAGGTTGCCGAAGGCGGCCGCGAAATCCAGCAGTACCAGCAGCGGGATGATGCGTGTCAACGGCATGAAGTGAATCAGCACCGGCCCGGCCACGAGTGCAGTACCGAAGCCGGCGATACCGAAAACGATGTAGGCCGCAGCGATGGCGAACAGGATCGGCAGCCAGGCAAGGCCGGAAAACGACAGTTGGGCAAGCATGGCAGCAGTTCCTGGGAAGACAGGCAAAGGTTAGCCAGCCATGAGCCATGCCGACTAATATGCCTTTATCCCAAGAGCCATCTCAAAAAGGCATGACATGACGTCGATCCGACAGTTGCGTTACTTCGTGGAAATCGCCGAGTGTGGCAGTTTCAGCAGTGCAGCCGAGCGACTGTACGTTGCCCAGTCGGCCCTTAGCCGGCAGATCAAGGAGCTGGAGCAGCAACTGGGCACGCCGCTGTTCGAACGCACGGCGCGCCTGCCTCGCCTGACGCTGGCCGGTCAGGCCTTTCTTGAACGGGCGCGACGCTTGCTGGCTGACCTGGCACAGGCTGAGCGGGTTACCCGTGACATTGGCCAAGGGTTGCAAGGCAGCTTGCGCCTGAATCATTCCAGCACCGTGCCGCTGACCGGCGGGCTTCTGGCTCGCCTGGGGAACTACCTGAAGCACAACCCAGGGGTTTCGCTGGAGATTGCGCAGCAGTCATCGGAGGCACAGCTGGAAGACATTGCTGCCGGACGGCTGGATATCGGCCTGTTGCGCTTGCCGGTGCTGCGCCAGCATGAAGGCGTGGTGCTGCATGAATTGTTCGACGAACCCTTGTTGCTGGCGGTCGCCGCTGGACACCCCTTGGCGGGTACTCAGCACGTGCAACTGGAGCAACTGAAGGAAGAACGCTTCATTTCCATCCCGCACCGGGATCGCGGTGGCTTGAGCTACCTGTCTGCCTCGTTGTGCATGGGGGCAGGATTCTTCCCGAAGGCGGCGCAGGTACTGTCGCGCAAGACCACGCAATTGCAGCTGATACAGGCGGGGTTTGGGGTGGCGTTGTTGCCAGCGTGCATGCGGCAGATCGCACCCGCTTCGGTCAGTTTCGTGGCGTTGCAAGGGGATTGCCAGAGCACAGTGGCGCTGGCCTGTCGCCGCGATGCGGGGCAGATAGCCAGGCAGTTCGTAACGGCCCTGCAGGGCTGAACCTTGTTCTTCGCCGGTGCACCCGCTCCAACAGGGCCCGGGACAGACAACCGGGGCCGATGTCATTTATGATGCCTGCCATGATCAAAGACCCTTTCGAACGACTCGGGCTGGACCGCGAGGTCCTTACCGTCAGCCAACTCAACGGCCGCGCCCGCGTGCTGCTGGAAGACGTTTTCCGCAGTGTGTGGGTGGAAGGCGAAATCTCCAACCTCGCCCGCCCGGCGTCCGGCCACATGTACTTCACCCTCAAGGACAGCGGCGCCCAGGTGCGTTGCGCGTTGTTCCGGCAGAACGCCACGCGGGTACGCCAGGCGCTGCGCGACGGCCTGGCGGTGCGGGTGCGTGGCAAGGTTTCGCTGTTCGAGGGACGTGGCGACTACCAACTGATTCTCGACACCGTCGAGCCCGCCGGTGATGGCGCGTTGCGCCTGGCTTTCGAGGCCCTGAAGGAAAAGCTCGGTGCCGAGGGGCTGTTCAGCACGGAACGAAAGAAGCCGCTGCCGGCTCACCCGCAGCGCATCGGCATCATCACCTCGCCCACTGGCGCGGTGATCCGCGACATCATCAGCGTGTTCGGCCGCCGCGCGCCGCAGGTGGAGCTGAACCTGATCCCTACAGCGGTACAGGGCCGCGAAGCCATCGCGCAGATCGTACGCGCCATCCGCCTGGCCGACAGCCTCGGCTTCGATGCGCTGATCCTGGCGCGTGGTGGTGGTTCGCTGGAAGACCTGTGGTGTTTCAACGAGGAAGCCGTGGCGCGTGCCGTGGCCGCCTGCGTCACACCAATTGTCAGCGCCGTGGGCCATGAAACCGACGTGTCGATCAGCGACTTCGTGGCTGACGTGCGCGCACCCACCCCGTCTGCTGCCGCCGAGCTGCTGGCCCCTGACAACAGCGGCCTTCGGCAACGCCTGGATGGCCTGCAACGGCGCCTGCTGCTGCGCATGCAGAACCGCCTGACCCACGACCGCCTGCGCCTGGAGTCACTCACCCGCCGCCTGCGCCACCCAGGCGAGCGTTTGCGCCAGCAGGCCCAACGCCTGGACGACCTGGACATGCGCCTGCGCCGCGCGTTCATGCTCAACCTCAACCAGCGCCGCGAACGCCTGGCACGCCTGGACGCCCGCCTGGCCGCGCAGCATCCGGGGCGTAACCTGAAGCTGCTGAACCAGCGCCTGGACAGCCTGGCCGAGCGCCTGCCACGGGCCATGCGCGAGGTGCTCAAGGACCGTCGCCAGCGGTTCCAGGCCCAGCTGCAGACACTGCAGGTGGTCAGCCCGCTGGCCACCCTGGCCCGCGGATACAGCATTTTGCTGGATGAACAAGGCCAGGCCATTCGCAGCGCCGAACAGACCCGCAACGGCCAACGCCTGACCGCCCGCCTGAACGAAGGCGAGCTGCTGGTGCGCGTCGAAGACAACCACCTGACCCCGGTCACCCTCTCACTACTGGACTGACACATGCCCCGCATGCTCGCGCCCCTGCTTGCCCTTTCCCTGCTGCTGCTGGCCGGCGGCGCCCAGGCCAGCTACATCACCCGCACACTGAACAAACCGGTACCCGGCGGTGTGGCAGTCGTCGACCTGGGCCCCGCCACCAACGCACCCAGCGCCCGTTTCGACGGCAAGCCGGTGCTGGTGGTGAAGGAGCAGGACAACTGGCTGGCCATCGTCGGCATCCCGCTGACCCAGAAGCCCGGCACCGCAGTGCTGAACCAGGGCGGGCGCACCCTGCCTTTCAGCGTAGGCAGCAAGAAGTACCCTGAGCAGCGCATTACCCTGAAGAACACGCGCCAGGTCAACCCGAACCCGGCCGACCTCAAGCGCATCGAACGCGAGCTGGCCGAGCAGATCAAGGCCTACCGCAGCTTCAGCCCGAACCTGCCGAGCAACCTGATTCTCGACAAGCCGGTCAACGGCCCGCTGTCGAGCAAGTTCGGCGTGCGCCGCTTCTTCAATGGCGAAGAACGCAACCCGCATGCCGGGCTGGACTTTGCGGTGCCGGCAGGCACGCCGATCAAGACACCCGCCAATGGCAAAGTGATTCTGGTGGGGGATTATTTCTTCAACGGCCGCACGGTGTTCGTCGACCATGGGCAGGGCTTCATCAGCATGTTCTGCCACATGTCGAAGATCGATGTGCAGGTAGGGCAGCAACTGCGTCGTGGCGAGGTGGTCGGGCGCGTGGGCTCGACCGGGCGGGCGACCGGGCCGCATATGCACTGGAACGTCAGCCTGAACGATGCGCGGGTGGACCCGGCGATTTTCATTGGCGCGTTCCAGCCCTGAACGTTGCGCTGCCTGGGCCGGCCCATTCGCGGGTAAACCCGCTCCTACAAGGGGCCGCGTACCTGTAGGAGCGGGTTTACCCGCGAATGGGCCAGCACTGCTGGCATTAATTCGATTGTGTTGCGCCATCGAAAAATACCGCGCAAAAGCAACGAAGCACTCAGCCAAATAAAGCCATAAAATCTCGCTTTATGGCTTTTTTTAAGCATTCCTCTCAATTTTCCCCGAACGCTTGCCATCCCCCACCCCACTGGTTAAGTTTGAAGGCATGAAAACCTTCAGCACCCTCATCCTGCTCCGACAACATCGCAGCCTCTGCCTGGTCAGCGCCCGACTACCAGGCTGAATCGCGTCGCCTCGCCTCTTCATATCGTTATCGCTCGGCAGGCCCGATCTCGGCCGCACACAAAAGGATTGCTTCCATGACCATGCTCAAAGACCCTTCGAAGAAATACCGCGCTTTCCCGACCATCGACCTGCCTGACCGTACCTGGCCGTCGAAGACCATCACCCAGGCACCTATCTGGTGCAGCTCCGACCTGCGTGATGGCAACCAGTCGCTGATCGAGCCGATGGATTCGGAGAAGAAACTGCGCTTCTGGAAGACCTTGGTGCAGGTTGGCGTGAAGGAGATCGAAGCCTCGTTCCCGTCTGCCTCGCAAACCGATTTCGACTTCGTGCGCACCCTGATCGAGGATGGCCACATCCCGGATGACACCACCATCCAGGTGCTCACCCAGGCACGTGAAGACCTGATTGCCCGCACCTTCGAGTCGCTGCGCGGTGCGAAGAAGGCCATCGTCCACCTGTACAACGCCACCAGCCCGTCGTTCCGCCGCATCGTCTTCAATCAGGACAAGCAAGGCGTGAAGGACATCGCGGTGAACGCGGCCAAGCTGTTCGTCAAGTACGCCGCCCAGCAGCCGGAAACCCAGTGGACCTTCCAGTACTCGCCAGAAACCTTCAGCGCCACTGAAATGGAGTTCGCCAAGGAAGTCTGCGACGCGGTCATCGAGGTGTGGAACCCTACCCCTGAACACAAGATCATCCTCAACCTGCCGGCCACCGTGGAAGTGTCCACGCCAAATATCTACGCCGACCAGATCGAGTGGTTCTGCCGCAACATCAGCCGCCGCGACAGCGTGATCATCAGCCTGCACTGCCACAACGACCGTGGCACCGGTATCGCTGCCACCGAACTGGGCCTCATGGCCGGCGCCGACCGTGCCGAAGGCTGCCTGTTCGGCAACGGCGAGCGTACCGGTAACGTCGACCTGGTGACCTTGGCACTGAACCTCTACACCCAGGGCATCGACCCGTTGCTGGACTTCTCCGACATCGACGGCGTGCGCAAGGTGGTCGAAGAGTGCAACCAGTTGCCGGTACACCCACGTCACCCGTATGTGGGCGATCTGGTCCATACCGCGTTCTCCGGCTCGCACCAGGACGCCATCCGCAAGGGCTTCGCCAAGCAGCAGGATGGGGAACTGTGGGAGGTGCCTTACCTGCCAATCGACCCGGCCGACATCGGCCGCAGCTACGAAGCGGTAATCCGCGTCAACAGCCAGTCGGGCAAAGGCGGTATCACCTACCTGCTCGAGCAGGAATACGGCATCAGCCTGCCGCGTCGCATGCAGATCGAATTCAGCCAGGTGGTGCAGGGTGAGACCGACCGCCTGGGCCTGGAAATGACCGCTCAGCAGATCTACAGCCTGCTGCACAAGGAATACCTCCAGGCCAACGCGCCATACGCACTGGTCAGCCATCGCCTGCAGGAAGAAAACGGCCACAGCGCCGTGGAAGTGGAAGTTGCCGGTGAAGGCGAAACCACCCTGCACTGGCGCGGCAAGGGCAACGGCGCCCTGGAAGCACTGGTGGCCGGCCTGCCGGTTGCCGTAGAGATCATGGACTACAACGAGCACGCCATTGGCGCGGGGACCAACGCCAAGGCCGCGGCCTACATCGAACTGCGCGTGGCCGGTGGCCGTCCGGTGCATGGCGTGGGTATCGATGAGAACATCACCACGGCCAGCTTCAAGGCCCTGTTCAGCGCGCTGAACCGCTCGCTGAGCCAGCAGGAAGCCAAGGCGGCCTGAAGCCTGGAATGAGGAATGAGAAAGCCCGCATCGTTTGATGCGGGCTTTTTTTGTGGGCCTGGACTGGCCTTTTCGCGGGTAAACCCGCTCCTACAACGGCCTGCGCCCAATCACCAGTGTGTGTCCACCACCGATCAGGTGTAGGAGCGGGTTTACCCGCGAATACGGAGGCCACGGCAACGGTGAACGGCCAGGGATATTGGCCCGCAGACCCGGCCCATTCGCGGGTAAACCCGCTCCTGCAACGGCCTGTGTCCAACCCCCCGGTGCGTCCACCGCAGATCAGTGTGTAATCGATGGACTCGCCCCCGCCGAGGCATCACAGTGCCACGGTGGTGTTC
>NZ_JBICKE010000067.1:0-10594 GCF_043103865.1 Pseudomonas sp. yb_5 | reverse complement strand
ACACAGGTCGGTGGCGGGGCACAGGCCGTCGTAGGAGCGGGTTCACCCGCGAAGAGGCCATCAAACCCCGTGCAAAAAAATCAAATTTTTTCTATTTACCCCTTGAAAGCATTTCCCTCGGCCATATCTTTTGAGTACGCGATGCCGAAGCCGGGTCGCGTAATGACCTACTTGCTGAATCTCAGGAGTTTATGACCATGACTACTGCTTTCTCTCTTGCTCCACTGTTCCGCCATTCCGTTGGTTTCGACCGTTTCAACGACCTGTTCGAATCCGCGGCACGTAACGAGGCCGGTAGCAGCTACCCGCCCTATAACGTGGAAAAGCATGGCGATGACCACTACCGCATCGTGGTTGCTGCAGCCGGTTTCCAGGAAGAGGACCTCGACCTGCAGGTCGAAAAAGGTGTCCTGACCGTGACCGGTGGCAAGCGCGACAATAGCGCCGCTGAAGTGACCTACCTGCACCAGGGTATCGCACAGCGCGCCTTCAAGCTGTCGTTCCGCCTGGCTGATCACATCGAAGTGAAGGCCGCCGGCCTGGCCAATGGCCTGCTCAGCATCGACCTGCTGCGCATCGTGCCAGAAGAAGCCAAGGCCAAGCGCATTCCGATCAATGGCGAAAAACCAGCGCTGAACTGATCGCACTGCAATGAAAAAGGGCACCTCCAGAGGTGCCCTTTTTCGTGCTTCTCGCGCCGTCCCGTAGGTGCGCGAGAGCCATGCCATCAGTAATCTGCCGGCGCCTCCAGCAACATCTGCCGAAATTCCGGCAACGGCAATGGCCGGCTGTGCAGATAACCCTGGTACAGATGGCACCCCAGTCGCTCGAGAAACGCCAGCTGTTCGGTCAGCTCTACCCCTTCGGCAATCACCGCCAGGTCCAGACTGCGCGCCATGGCGACAATGGCGCGGACAATCTCTGCGTCGTTGGGGTCGACAGGGGCGTCGCGTACGAAGCTCTGGTCGATTTTCAGCGCATCCACCGGCAGGCGCTTCAGGTAAGTCAGCGAGGAATAGCCGGTGCCGAAGTCATCCATGGCAAAACTCACGCCGTAACGCTTCAGCTCGCGCATCTTGCTGATGGTGTCTTCCAGGTTCTGGATGACGATGCCTTCGGTGATTTCCAGCGTCAGCATCTGCCGCGGCAGGCGATAATCGTCCAGGCTGCGCAGCACCCGCCCGACAAAGTCGTTCTGGCGGAATTGTCGCGGGCTTATGTTCACACACAGGCTGAAATCATCAGCGTCGATCAGCCCGTCGGTGAGCATGCGGGCGCAGGCGTCGCAGGCTTCGTCGAGAATCCAGCTGCCGACTTCAAGGATCAGGCCGCTTTCTTCCAGTACCTGGATGAACTGCGAGGGCGGTTGCTGACCCAGTTGCGGGTGGTGCCAGCGCAGCAGTACTTCGGCGCCGACGATGCGGTTGTCGCGGGCATCCACTTGCGGCTGGAAGTGCAGCGCCAGTTCGCCACGGGCCAAGGCCAGGCGCAGGTCGTTTTCCATGCGCAGGCGCTCGCTGGCGGCCTTCTGCATGGTGGTGTGGAACAGCTGGGTGGTGTTGCGACCGGAGTCCTTGGCCCGGTACAGGGCGATATCGGCACGCTTGAGCAGGTCGGCCGGTGTGGTGCCGTGGTCGGGGATCAGCGCCACGCCGATGCTGGGCGTTACCTGCAGGCGCTGGCCATCCAGTGACATGGGCTCGGCCAGCAGTTCGCGCAGGGTGTCGGCCAGCTCGCGCACTTTCTCTTCCACGTGTTCGCGGCTCCCTTCCAGGCCGCTGAGCAGTACCACGAACTCGTCGCCCCCCAGGCGCGCTACGGTGTCCTCCAGACGCACGCTGGCCTCCAGACGGGCGGTGATGATCTTCAGCACGGTGTCGCCCACCGGGTGGCCCAGCGAGTCGTTGATGTGCTTGAAGTGGTCAAGGTCGAGGAACAGCAGGGCGCCACGCAGGTTATGGCGCTTGAGCAGGGCGATCTGCTGGCTCAGGCGGTCCATCAGCAAGGCGCGGTTGGGCAGGTTGGTCAGCGGGTCGTGATAGGCCAGGTGGCGTATCTGCGCCTGAGCGTTCTTCAACTGGCTGACGTCGCGGGCAGTCAGCAGCAGGCAGTCCACTTCGTTGAGGGTGATCGGTTCCACCGAAACCTCCACCGTGAGGATATCGCCACGCTTGTTTCGCCCGAGCATCTCGCGGTGGTGTACCCGGCCGCGCTCGCGCAATTCGGCCAGCAGCGCGCTGCGCTGCTTGTCGTCGGCCCAGATGCCGATCTCATACACCGTGTGGCCGATCACGTCGGCAGTGCTGTAGCCGGTCAGGCGGCAGAAGCCGTCGTTGACTTCCAGGTAGCGGCCGCTGTGGCGTTCGGTAATGGTGATGGCGTCGGGGCTGGAGTGGAAGGCCTTGGCGAACTTCTCCTCGCTGGACTTCAGCGCTGCTTCGGCGCGTTGTTGCTGGGTGATGTCGCGCAGGGTGGTAACGCTGCACGGCTGGTCGTCGACGGTGATCAGGCGGCTGGAAATCACGCAGGTCAGTGGGGTGCCATTGCGGTGGTTGAGTATCACTGCGACGTTGCTCAACGCCTGTTCGCGGATCACCTGCTCGATACGTTGCGCGCGCTCAACGGACTCGGCCCACAGGCCGATCTCCTCTGCGGTACGCCCAAGCACCTGCTCGCTGCTCCAGCCGAAGGTCTGGGTGAACGCCGGATTGATCTCGATGAACTGGCCGGTATCCTGGCGAGTGACGCAGATCGGGTCGGGGCTGACCTGGAACAGGCTGGCAAACTTCTCTTCCGAGGCGCTCAGGCGCTGTTCGCGCTCCACCTGGTCGGTGATGTCGAGCAAGGTGCCAGCCATGCGCAGGGGGATGCCCTGGTCGTCGCGGTACAGCCGAGCGCGGCTTTCGATGTAGCGTGAAGCGCCGTTTTCCAACTGCACTCGGTAGGTGATCTGATAGTTACCGGCAGGCCCTTCGCGCAGGCTACGGTAGGCCTGTCGCATCGAGTTGCGTTCTTGCTCTGGCACACCCTCGAAGAATGCATCGAACGATTCATGAAAGGGGATAGGCGGCAAGCCATGCAGCTGCGCGGCGCGGGCCGAGCCGTAGAGCATGCCGCTTGGAATGTGCCAGTCCCAAGTGCCCAGTTGTGCCGAATCCAGGGCCAGGTCCAGGCGCTCCTGGCTGTCTTTCAGGGCCTGCTCGGCGCGCTTGCGTTCGGTGGTGTCGACGAATGTACTGATCAGGAAGGTCACGCCTTCCAGTTCGATGCCCTGGGTACACAGGATGCCATCATGCACCTTGCCACTGGATGCGCGGAATTGCACCTCCATCGTCAGCGGGCCGCCGTTGGCGCGGGTCGACTCGATTATCTGGTGGCGCTGTTCGGGGTTGACCCACAGGCCCAGTTCCAGGCTGGTCTTGCCGATCACCTGGCTGCCGGGCCAGCCGAACATGTCTTCGAAGTGCTGGTTGACCTCGAAGATCATGCCATCGTGGCGGCGGGTCAGCAAAATGGCGTTGGGGCTCAGGTGGAACAGCGTGGCGAAGCGCTTTTCCGAATTGATCAGCGCCGTTTCCCGCTCGCGCTGACGGGTGATCTCGCGGATCACACCGATCATCTGCGGTCGGCCGTGCGGGTCGTGGGTCAGGCTGCCGTTGATCTCCAGCCAGTGCAGGCTGCCGTCCGGCCAGCGGATACGGTGGCGCATGGCCTGTTCCACTGGCTCGCCGTTGACCACCGCCTGGAACACCTGGCGCGTACGGGCGCGGTCCTCCTCGGGCAGCAGGTCGAGGTAATCGATATCGGCGGGCAGTGGCCGCTGTGGATCGAAACCGAACAGGGCCTGGGTACCCCGCGACCAACTGACCCTGCCGCTTTCGATATCCCATAGCCAGGCACCCAGGTGCGCACCGTTGAGCGCTGCCAGCAGTTGCGGGGCGCTCTGCCAGGCCTGCTCGGACTCCTGGGGATCAGCTGCAGGTATTCGCGGCAGGCGCAAAAAGCGGTTTGCTGATTTGGGCATCGGTACCAGACCTGTGGCGTATGACGTGTCCTTGGAATCGGAATAGCTGGCTGACAACCGGTCAGGTGGGCCCTGAGTGGCTGTCGAGCAGGGCCATGAATGCCCTGGCCGCATTCGATAGCGTACGCTCCGTGTGCAGAATGTAGCCTAGCTGGCGCGAAAGCTGTATGCCGGGCAAAGCGATGGGTGCAACTTGTTCGTCGAGCATGGTGCGTGGCAGTACGCTCCAGGCCAGACCGATCGACACCATCATCTTGATGGTTTCCAGGTAGTTGGTGCTCATGGCGATGTTCGGCGTCAGGCCCTGGCTTTCGAACAGGCGCTGGACAATATGGTGGGTAAAGGTATTGCCACCGGGGAATACCGCCGGGTGGCGGGCGACGTCAGCCAGGCTGACCGCCTGGTTGCTGGCCAGCGGATGCTCGGGGGCGGCGACGAAGTCCAGGGCGTCGTCCCACACCGGCACAGCCTTGACCAAGTGGTGTGGCTCGGGCGCCAGGGTGATCACGGCGATTTCGGCTCGGCCATGCAAAATCTCGTCGTAGGCCTGTTCCGAATCCATGAACTGAATATCCAGCGCCACTGCCGGGTACTGGCGGGTGAAGACCCGTAACAACGGGGGCAGGCGGTGCAGGCCGATGTGATGGCTGGTGGCCAGGGTCAGGCGACCGCTCACGGCCCCGGTCAGATTGGTCAGCGCCCGTCGGGTATCATCAAGGACGTTGAGGATCTGGTAGGCCCGCGGCAGCAGGGCACGTCCGGCTTCGGTCAGGGTCACCTCGCGCCCCAGGCGGTCGAACAGGCGTACGTCCAGTTGCTGCTCCAGGCCGGCGATGCGTTTGCTGATGGCCGGTTGGGTCAGGAACAGGCGTTCGGCTGCGCCGGAAAAGCTGCCGGTTTCAGCAATGGCGATGAAGGCACTGAGGTTAGCCAGGTCCATGGTGTCGTATTCCTTTGGGTTATCCAAAGCATAAAAATTATGAATTTGAGTTATTCAATCTAACCCCCTAGCATCGTCCGTACAAGCCAAGGGGTCTTTGGCATAGAAAGACGCTGATGAGGAACAGTCTGATGGCTGGCAAAACGCTCTACGACAAACTCTGGGAAGCCCATGAGGTCAAGCGCCGTGATGACGGCTCGTCCTTGATCTACATCGACCGCCACATCATCCACGAAGTGACGTCGCCCCAGGCCTTCGAAGGCCTGCGCCTGGCCAACCGCAAACCGTGGCGTATCGACGCCAACATCGCCACGCCGGACCACAACGTGCCGACCACGCCAGAGCGCAAGGGCGGTATCGAGGCGATCGTCGACCAGGTGTCGCGCCTGCAGGTGCAGACCCTCGACGAGAACTGTGACGAATACGGCATCGTCGAATTCAAGATGAACGACGAGCGCCAGGGCATCGTCCACGTCATCAGCCCGGAGCAGGGCGCCACCTTGCCGGGCATGACCGTGGTCTGCGGTGACTCGCACACCTCCACCCACGGCGCCTTCGGTGCCCTGGCCCACGGCATCGGCACCTCCGAGGTCGAGCACGTGCTCGCCACCCAGTGTCTGGTCGCCAAGAAGATGAAGAACATGCTGGTGCGCGTGGAAGGCCAATTGCCGGCCGGCGTTACCGCCAAGGACATCGTGCTGGCCGTGATCGGCAAGATCGGCACCGCCGGTGGCAACGGTCACGCCATGGAGTTCGCTGGCAGTGCCATCCGCGAATTGTCGATGGAAGGCCGCATGACCATCTGCAACATGTCCATCGAAGCCGGTGCCCGCGTGGGCCTGGTGGCGACCGATGCCACCACCGTTGCCTACGTCGAAGGCCGTCCGTACGCGCCGAAGGGCGAGCAGTGGAAGCAAGCGGTCGAATCGTGGAAAGACCTGGTGTCGGATGACGACGCCGTATTCGACACCGTGGTGGAACTGGATGCCACCCAGATCAAGCCACAAGTCAGCTGGGGCACTTCGCCCGAAATGGTTCTGGCTGTCGACCAGCGTGTGCCAGACCCGGCTGCCGAAGCCGACCTGGTCAAGCGTGGTTCGATCGAGCGTGCCTTGAAGTACATGGGGCTGACCGCCAACCAGGCGATCACCGATATCAAGCTCGACCGTGTGTTCATCGGCTCGTGCACCAACTCGCGAATCGAGGACCTGCGCGCAGCGGCGGAAATCGCCAAGGGCCGCAAGGTGGCTGCCAGTGTCAAGCAAGCCATCGTCGTACCGGGCTCGGGGCTGGTCAAGGCTCAGGCCGAGCGTGAAGGCCTGGACAAGATCTTCCTCGAAGCCGGTTTCGAATGGCGTGAACCAGGCTGCTCGATGTGCCTGGCGATGAACCCGGACCGCCTGGAAAGCGGCGAGCACTGCGCGTCCACCTCCAACCGCAACTTCGAAGGCCGTCAGGGCGCCGGTGGTCGTACCCATCTGGTCAGTCCGGCCATGGCCGCCGCTGCTGCTGTAGCTGGCCACTTCATCGATGTCCGCGAGTTGATCCAAGGGAGCGCAGCATGAAAGCCTTTACCCAGCACACTGGCCTCGTCGCACCGTTGGACCGTGCCAACGTCGACACCGACCAGATCATCCCCAAGCAGTTCTTGAAGTCGATCAAGCGCACCGGCTTTGGCCCGAACCTGTTCGACGAGTGGCGTTACCTGGATGTGGGGCAGCCCTACCAGGACAATAGCAAGCGCCCGGTCAATGAGGAGTTCGTGCTCAACCACGCGCGCTACCAGGGTGCCAGCGTGTTACTGGCGCGGGAGAACTTTGGTTGCGGCTCCAGCCGTGAGCATGCCCCTTGGGCGCTGGACGAGTACGGCTTCCGCAGCATCATTGCGCCGAGCTTTGCCGACATTTTCTTCAATAACAGCTTCAAGAACGGCTTGCTGCCGATCATTCTGAGCGATGAGGAAGTCGACGAGCTGTTCAAACAGGTCGAAGCCAACCCGGGCTACCAGCTGACCATCGACCTGCAGGCGCAGGCGGTGACCCGCCCGGATGGCAAGGTGCTGCACTTCGAGATCGATGCGTTCCGCAAGCACTGCCTGCTCAACGGTCTGGACGATATCGGCCTGACCCTGCAGGACAGCGATGCGATCAAGGCCTTCGAAGCCAAGCACCGTGCCAGCCAGCCCTGGCTGTTCCGTGATGCCTGAAGTTCGTAGGTGAAAGTGCCGGCCTCTTCGCTCCTACAGAGGGCTACGCGGTCGTTGTAGGAGCGGGTTTACCCGCGAAGAGGCCGGCACAGGCAACAAAAATCTAAAGGAACGAGACATGACCAGCACCCAGCACACCGATGTGGTCCAACGCCAGTTCGGCGAACAGGCCAGCGCCTACCTCAGCAGCGCCGTGCACGCCCAAGGCAGTGAATTCGCCCTGCTGCAGGCCGAGCTGGCAGGGCAGGCCCATGCCCGCGTGCTGGACTTGGGCTGCGGTGCCGGTCATGTCAGCTTCCACGTCGCCCCCCTGGTTAACGAAGTGGTCGCCTACGACCTCTCTCAATCCATGCTCGACGTGGTCGCCAGCGCCGCCGCCGAACGCGGCCTGGGCAATATCATTACCGAACGCGGCGCTGCCGAACGCCTGCCGTTCGCCGATGCTTCGTTCGACTTCGTCTTCAGCCGTTATTCGGCCCACCACTGGAGCGACCTGGGCCTGGCCCTGCGCGAAGTGCGCCGGGTCCTCAAGCCGGGTGGTGTGGCGGCGTTCATCGACGTGATGTCGCCGGGCAGCCCGCTGCTCGACACTTACCTGCAAACGGTCGAAGTGCTGCGCGACACCAGCCATGTGCGCGACTATTCCGCCGCCGAGTGGCAGCGGCAGGTCAGCGAAGCCGGCCTGCACGTGCGCAGCCACACCCGCCAACCGCTGCGCCTGGAGTGGAGCACCTGGGTTGAGCGCATGCGCACACCCGAGCCGATGCGCGTGGCCATCCGCCAGTTGCAGCAAGCCATGGGCGAAGAAGTACGGCAGTATTACCAGATCGAGGCCGACGGCTCGTTCAGCACCGATGTGCTGGTGTTGTGGGCCGAGCGTTAAGCACTTTTCGGTGGGGCCCGCTTGGCCACACCGCGTGAATGGATAGAGGAAAGCATGAGCAAGCAGATTCTGATTCTCCCAGGTGACGGTATCGGCCCGGAAATCATGGCCGAAGCGGTCAAGGTACTGGAACTGGCCAACGACAAGTTCCAGCTCGGCTTCAGTCTGGCGCACGACGTGATTGGCGGTGCCGCCATCGACAAGCACGGTGTGCCGCTGGCCGACGAAACCCTGGAGCGTGCGCGCAAGGCCGATGCGGTGCTGCTGGGGGCTGTGGGCGGGCCGAAGTGGGACAAGATCGAGCGAGACATCCGCCCGGAACGAGGCCTGCTGAAGATCCGCTCGCAACTGGGCCTGTTCGCCAACCTGCGCCCGGCCATCCTTTACCCGCAACTGGCCGATGCCTCGTCGCTGAAGCCGGAAATCGTGTCGGGCCTGGACATTCTCATCGTCCGTGAGCTGACCGGCGGCATCTACTTCGGTGCCCCGCGCGGCCAGCGCGAGCTGGAAGGCGGCGAACGTCAGGCCTACGACACTCTGCCGTACAGCGAAAGCGAAGTGCGCCGTATTGCCCGTGTCGGCTTCGACATGGCCCGCGTGCGCGGCAAGAAACTGTGCTCGGTGGACAAGGCCAACGTTCTGGCCTCCAGCCAGCTGTGGCGTGAAGTGGTCGAGGACGTGGCCAAGGACTACCCGGACGTGGAACTGAGCCACATGTACGTCGACAACGCTGCCATGCAGCTGGTGCGTGCACCCAAGCAGTTCGACGTGATGGTGACTGATAACATGTTCGGTGACATTCTGTCGGATGAAGCTTCCATGTTGACCGGTTCCATCGGCATGCTGCCTTCGGCGTCCCTGGATGCCGACAACAAGGGCATGTACGAGCCGTGCCACGGCTCGGCACCGGACATCGCAGGCCTTGGCATCGCCAACCCACTGGCGACCATCCTGTCGGTGTCGATGATGTTGCGTTACAGCTTCAATCAGTCGGCTGCCGCCGAGGCGATCGAGAAGGCCGTGAGCCTGGTTCTGGACCAGGGTCTGCGCACCGGCGACATCTTCTCGGAAGGCTGCCGCAAAGTTGGTACGCAGGAAATGGGCGACGCAGTAGTCGCAGCGCTGCGGAATCTGTAATCTCTCTGGCCCGCCCCCCAAAATTCCCGGTGGCGGCCCACTTTTAGCAAAGGTGTAGTTGCGATGAAACGTGTAGGTCTGATCGGTTGGCGCGGTATGGTCGGTTCCGTGCTCATGCAGCGGATGCTGGAGGAGCAGGATTTCGACCTTATCGAGCCGGTGTTCTTCACTACCTCCAATGTTGGTGGCCAGGGTCCGAACGTGGGCAAGGATACAGCGCCCCTCAAGGACGCTTATTCGATTGAAGAACTCAAGACCCTCGACGTTATCCTGACCTGCCAGGGCGGCGACTACACCAACGAGGTCTTCCCCAAGCTGCGTGAAGCCGGCTGGCAGGGTTACTGGATCGACGCCGCTTCGTCCCTGCGTATGCAGGATGACGCGGTGATCATCCTTGATCCGGTCAACCGCAAGGTCATCGACCAGCAGCTGGACGCCGGTACCAAGAACTACATCGGTGGCAACTGCACCGTCAGCCTGATGCTGATGGGCCTGGGTGGCCTGTTCGAGGCCGGTCTGGTCGAGTGGATGAGCGCCATGACCTACCAGGCGGCTTCGGGTGCCGGCGCGCAGAACATGCGCGAGCTGATCAAGCAGATGGGTGCTACCCACGCCGCAGTGGCCGATGACCTGGCCAACCCGGCCAGCGCCATCCTCGATATCGACCGCAAGGTTGCCGAGACCATGCGCAGCGAAGCGTTCCCGACCGAGAACTTCGGTGTGCCGCTGGCGGGCAGCCTGATCCCGTGGATCGACAAGGAACTGCCGAACGGTCAGAGCCGCGAAGAGTGGAAGGCCCAGGCCGAAACCAACAAGATCCTTGGCCGCTTCAAGAGCCCGATCCCGGTAGACGGCATCTGCGTGCGCATCGGCGCCATGCGCTGCCACAGCCAGGCGCTGACCATCAAGCTGAACAAGGACGTGCCGATCGCCGACATCGAAGGCATGATCAGCCAGCACAACCCTTGGGTGAAGCTGGTGCCGAACCAGCGTGAAATCAGCATGCAGGAGCTGAGCCCGACCAAGGTCACCGGCACCCTGAACATCCCGGTTGGCCGCCTGCGCAAGCTGAACATGGGTTCGCAGTACCTGGGCGCGTTCACCGTGGGTGACCAGCTGCTGTGGGGCGCCGCCGAACCGCTGCGCCGCATGTTGCGGATTCTGCTGGAGCGTTGATCGTTCAGGCTTCACCTGAAAAATACCGCACTGGTGACAGTGCGGTATTTTTTTATGCCTGAAAGTATGCATTTGGGTCGCGGGCCTAATCGCCAGATAATTCATGCCGCTGTTTAATGGCGAAATGTCTGCTCTGACAGACCCCTTGCCCTTGCCCTTGCCCTTGCTCTCGCCGTTGCCGTTGCCGTTGCCGTTGCCGTTGCCGTTGCCGTTGCTTTTGCTTCTAAG